>NZ_JAJEJP010000004.1 GCF_021390495.1 Paraburkholderia sp. ZP32-5
CCAGCCTGAGAGTCTGCGTGCGCTCGAAGCCAAGGGCGAAATTTTCGTGCTGATCCGGCTACTGGAACAGCAGCAGCTCGAACATGCTGCGCTGCTCGACTCGGTAGAAGAACAGCGTGCGGGGATGTCGCCCACGGAAATTCTTTTGCAGCGTGGCATCGAGCTTCGTCTGTAATGTCCTTCAATGTGCCGACGGGTCAGTCCATCCAAGCGTGTACGCGAGCCTCGATCTTCTGGTCGCCGCCAGTCAGGTTGCCTGAATGGTCGCCGGAGCTTGCCTCGCGATGATCAACTTTTTCATTGACCCAATGATTCCCGAGAAAATCAACGCGAGCATCCACTCCAGGTTCCACTGAATCTTCCACTGTTTTGCGAGGTATCTTGAGGACAGGATAGGGAATGTATATACGCGACTCGTCGCGTATATACACTGGCCAAAACACTCGGTGGCCTACGGCCCCCTTCGCGCTTTTGTCCTTTCCCTTGAACTCAGGGCTTCGCCCCGAGACCCGTACTTCAACAAGACAGAAATGTCAGAACCGGGTAAGGCTCAAAAGACTGTGTCGGTCTGCCTCCGCATGACGGCGGAGGACAAGGCCGTAATTGAGGAAAAAGCGAGGAACCGGACGTTGACCGTGACGGAATACCTCACACGCGCAGGCCTCGCCGCTCGGCCGTCGGCGGGACAACGTCGATGCGATTAACCTGCTGCGCGAGTGCGCGGATGAACTGAAGGCGATCCACGCGACATTGATTTGATAGGTGTAGCGGCCGGCGATGGCGTGCCGTCCGCGGCCACGATGGACCAGACCATGCGGGCTGTCTGCTCGGCGATTAACCGCGTCTGGCAAAGCAAGGGCGAACGCATTAACGCCTAATCCTTATGCGCGGCAGATTCTCCTTGAAAGCGCGTTCAGGTTGGGCCGGTTTTCGGGCGTCCATCCACGCGAGCCAGCCACGCCGGTAAGCGCGTGCGTCGGCCAGCGCGTGGTGCTCACGGGCGTCTGTCCGGTAGTACGCGGCCACGGTGCGATCGTAAATTGTCGTGTCGATCAATGGCCGCAGGTCAAAGTAGCAATTGGCCAGATTCGCCGGCCACGGCGTACCCAACAGATCGAGCAGGAAACGCCAGTCGGTTTCCGAGTCGCACGCGACCTGAACGGCGCGCGGTGCATCCGAGAGCCACGCGCGCAGCCCGGTACCTGCTTCAGCTCGGGGCATGCGCGGGCCGGCGAGCAGCGGCAGCACTTCACGCTGCACGAACGGCGTACAGTCATCGGGCGTCCAAGTGTCGGCCAGCTCGGCATAGAATTCGCGCAGGCCATCTTCGGCCACCAGCGCGAGGCTGATGAGCCTCGGCCGTGACTGGCCAAGGCCCGTGTATTCGGTGTCGAGAAACAGCAGCATGGTTACTCACTGTCGATCACGATTGCCGTTTCATCGGGCGCGAACGGGGCTTCGGCCAATGGGTCGGCCCCTTCGTACGCGGCATCGGCCATCGTCTCAGCGACTGTGCGCCGAACGGGTTCCGGATGTACCGACACCACATCGACAAAGCCGCCGTGAAAGTGCGGCAGGACAACTCGCGCATCGGCTGGGAGTCGGCCAAGGGCTGCAATCAGTTCGGTTACTGTCATGGTTCTGTCCCGAGTGCTAAAAGGCAGGGGGCCGGCGAAAGGTGACGCGAAGCGGCCCGACTTATGCCGGCAAGGCTTCAGCGAGTATCCTAGCCCGGAACTTCACAGAAACATCTTCTGGCGTCAGCAGGTCAACCCGGACACCGGGCAGTTCCTGCCGCGCGTACTGGATTCCGGCCCAAATCAAACAGTGCGGCACCATGCAACGCATCGGCCAAGATATTGCGGTCGCTGCAAATGTACCTTCGCCGCGAATGCCTCTCAAGTGAAGCCGGTACGCGGGCCAAAAACGTCACCGATCGGGAACAGACGTTATGTTAAGCGCCCCAACGTCGGCGAGTTTATGGCGTCTTTTTAGACGGATCTGGCGTACCCGGCCATGCGCTGGGCACCGCCGACGTTGGGGCGCTTGGAAGGGCAGAAGGCACAGCAGGGCCTAACGGCACCGACGGCGCAACCAGATGTACAGGGGGAGGTAGCGTTACCTCAGTCCCTGGCGGCGTTCCAGCAGCTGCAGGTGACGGTAAAGGACCAAAGGGAGGCAGGCCTGACAGTGCAACCAAAGAGGGCAGAACGGCTCCGGGAGTCGCGAAAACGCCAACCCCCGCCGGAGTTTCCTCTTCAGGCTCCAGATCATCAGCACCAATTTGTATCAGCCTGCTAAGCAAGGCTGTGTAGTACTGGTCATGGGCACGGGTCTTATAGATCTCATCGATGACCTGAATTGGGTTCAACAGGAGCACATAAGCAAAATCTCCTGATGGCCCCACCTTCGAACGAATGAAGCCCAGCTCCTCAAGCCGCTTCATTCTCCCGTTCCACGTTGCCTCGGCCCGTGGTCCCCCAAACCCGGATTCAAACGCGAATTCCCGGGGGTTGCGGATCTCGAGAAACGCTTCATCGAAGACCCAACACCAGAGGGTCAGATACGTATCTGACAGCGGAAACCCCTTGTCTGAGAGCAGATTCAGGATTCTCGCAATCAACGGCATCGTTCGCGGCAGCGTCGTGAACCCCACTCGCCTGCTGCGCAACCAGAGCTTGGACTCGGGAACGTCAGGCCACATGCGATCACGCAGGTACTTGCGCTTCTCCCCGGCCTTTCTTGGAATCTTTTTTGGTGCAGTTTCAGCCATTTTTGCTTGCCTAAGTCGCTTCTTGGTGCAACATATTACGGATTATAGAATTTAACACACATCGCATATCTTACTATGAACGTCTGAAATGCAATGTATGTTGTAGTCTGTGTGTTAAAAATCAATAACTTACATGAACTCTTGTGCTCCATGTGCTCATTGTTCTGCGAGTTTCCAAGGTTATCCGTGCTCCCGTGGAGCGCGCGCATCCTGAAATTTTTTGCGCCGGCAGATGATCTAAATTTCAGTACTCAGGAATCTGAGTGGTTTTTGTGTAATATATGAGGGATAGATCATGAACGCAACCGACACGGGTCGCAGTGCAAAGAAGGTCCGCTTGAACGCTGACCTCGCTCCAGATGTCGCTCAGGCGCTTGAGGATCTTGCCCGCACGCAGGGTATTAGCCTTTCCGAGGCGGTCCGGCGTGCGATTAGTACTGAATCGTTTTTGCAGCGTAAGCGCAGCGATGGCAGCAAGGTTCTCCTTGAGGAGGACGGCAAGCTGAGGGAGCTGGTCTTTTTAAGATAGAGGTCTTATGGGTACGACAGACGACGAAAATAACAATCTTGCTGGGAATAATTCGGAGCCCGCGTCCGTCGTATCCACCCAGCCCAGCGGCGAGTCTCCTGCAGGAGCGGATACCACCAATGCGCAGACGTCCTCCCAAGGCAAAGATGATCTCGGCGAAAATGATCCGGAGCCCGCGCCGTCTGCCGTACCACCTCACCCCAGCGCCGAAGCTCCTGCGGGAGTAGACGCCGCTAATGGGGGCCCGTCGCCTCAGGCAGCTCCCGAGTACGCTAGAGTGCTTGACGCGAGCGATCCCACGCCGGCATCACTGATCGCATTTTCCTTCGACTCGAAGCGCCATCACGATGAGGCGCGAAGCACGATCGCGTACTGGCTGCTGGCACTGTTGACAGGGTTGTTAGTAGCGACAGCCTTAGGCTTCGGATCGTTACTGGCAAGGGAAAAACCTCCCACCTTTGACGACTTCAAATCACTGGTGGAATTGATTCTGACTCCTCTTCTTACGCTAGTTTCTGCCGCCACGGGTTTTTACTTTGGTTCGCAGAAACAGGAAAGCTAGAATCCCCGCCGGCTCATCATGACCAGACGACTACTGGGTCATGTGTATGAAGGCTGCCCATCTTCAGGCTCTGGCATGTCGAGAAGGGTTTCACCTGTGCCCGCGCGCTACTGACGGAGATAAAAATGGCTCAATACAAGTATCAGAAATTTTTGAAAGAAGGGCAGAGTGACGTATATGACAAACGATATGCACCAGGCAGTGAAGCCTACAACGCCGGGATCTACCGCTGTGTTGCCTGTGGGCATGAAATCGCCATCGCTAAAGGGCACACACTACCGCCCCAGAATCACCATCAACATGCACCAGGCCTTGGCCCGATTGAGTGGCAGCTGATTGTCTATGCTCAGGCCAAAAAATAGAACGAAGAAGTAGCAGACCGCGGGCGGATCCGCCCGCCTGTGTTAAGTATGCATAGGCCGGTGCATGAGTTGAGTTTTTATATATGATAATGTCCTTTATCACATATAAAGAGATAGACCATGCCCACTCGTTCACCTGAAGTCATCGAGCGCGGGATCGGACGCCTGCAGGAACGAATCGACGCGCTTACATCACTCGATGTCCAGGCTCTAAAGAACGAAATCATGCCTCCTGAACTGGCTGCACTGTCGGCGGCAATCGCGGACACGCTTGAGCGATGTTTCGGCAAGGAGACTACGGCGTATCGACGCTACAAGCCGGCGACCGCACTGAGGCCTTTAAAGTCCAAAAGCTACAGCAATGAGTTTTATTTCCGGCAAGAGGTCCGAGAAAATTGCGTGCGTTCCGTGGCGCTTTTGCAGGACGCACAGCGAGCGCTTCGCGAAGATATCGAGGACGCCAAGCATGTAGCACCGGAGCAGATTTTTCCTTCGACGACTCTTTCCCGCCGCGTATTCGTGGTTCACGGTCACGACGATGGCGCCCGGGAAGCGGTCGCACGTTTTCTAGAAAAGATCGGCTTCGAGGCGATCATCCTGCACGAACAGGCCAACCAGGGGCGCACGGTCATCGAAAAGATCGAGGCGCAAGGCAATGTGAGATTCGCCGTCGTCCTGTTGACGCCAGACGACGTAGGCCGCAGCGTCAAGGAAGACGAACTGAGGCCACGGGCGCGGCAGAACGTGCTGCTCGAGCTGGGCTACTTCATTGGCAAGCTTGGTCGGGACAAAGTCTGCGCGCTCAAACGCGGCGATGTCGACATTCCCAGTGATTTCGCCGGCGTCGTCTGGGAAAAGATGGACGACGGAAACGGCTGGAAACTGTCCTTGGCCAAAGAGCTCAAGGCAGCTGGCCACGATGTCGATCTGAACAAGGCGTTTTAGTCGTGGGCCAGCTCGTCGTGTTCGATGCTCTATCCGTACCAACGCTTGTCGTTGCTGCAGGCGAGCGTGCGGGTATCCGTTTTCTCGAATTTTTCGCATCGGCGATCCGCAATCCGCACACGCGGCGTGCGTATGGGCGGGCGGCGGGGGATTTTCTCGCCTGGTGCGCCGGCGCCGGCGTGCCGTCGATCGCCGCCCTGCAGCCGCTGCATGTGGCCGCGTGGATCGAGCTGCAGACGCAGACCCATTCGGCGCCGACCGTCAAGCAGCAGCTCGCGGCGATCCGCCACCTGTTCGACTGGCTCGTCACCGGCCAGATCGTCCCGCACAATCCGGCCGCGTCGGTGCGCGGGCCTGCGCATTCAGCCCGCACCGGCGCCACGCCGGTGCTCGAGACGACCGAGGCGCGGCAGCTGCTCGACAGCATCGATGTGACCACGCCGATCGGGCTGCGGGACCGGGCGCTGATTGCGCTGATGGTGTTTTCGTTCGCGCGGGTGGGCGCGGCGCTCGCGATGCGCGTCGACGACGTCTACGTGCAGAACCGGCGCCTGTGGGTGCGGCTGCACGAAAAGGGCGGCAAGGTGCACGCGATGCCGTGCCACCACACGCTCGAGGCGTATCTGCATGCGTATCTCGACGGCACCGGCATCGCCAGCGACCCGAAGGGGCCGCTGTTCCGCACGATCGGGCGCGGCACCGGGCAGCTAAGCGGTACGCCGCTGCCGCAGGCGAACGCCTATGCGATGGTGCGACGTCGCGCACTCGCGGCCGGCATTGGCACGGCCATCGGCAACCACACGTTCCGCGCGACTGGCATCACCGCCTACCTGAAGAATGGCGGCACGCTCGAGAACGCCGCGGCGATGGCGAACCATGCGTCGACGCGTACCACGCAGCTCTATGACCGGCGTCGCGATGACCTCACCCTGGACGAGGTGGAGCGGATCCATCTCTGACCATCCGTTTGCCGCTTCAGGCTACGCTTACATCCATCCCAGCTTGCGCATCGCGTCCTCGATCACCGGACGCCATTGATCCGGGCACGGCTTCACGCGTGGCTTGCCACGGCGGGATCTGCGCATTGGCAGTCCATTCTCTGCCTTCACGTCAGCAATCCAGCACGACTGCATGACTCGGTTATGGGTGCGTTTGACCAGCAGCTGCAGGTCCCGGTAGGTGCCCATAATGATCTCCAGATGGTTGACGCATGGTAGGCGAACACCGCACGGACTGATGAGCAGAAAATAGTTGCTCCCCGTGCCCCGCCACGGTTTATCAGGGAGCTTTTCGCAATGCGAAGGTCGGGAGTTCGATGCTCCTCCTCTCCACTGCGGAATTTTTCTGAAAAACTGGTCACCTAGGCCGGTTTTTTCATTTGCACGTTTCCTTTTTCTCCCCCTTAGCTGTGGTTCTTGCAGACGGGGCAAAAATAATTGCCAAAATGGGCATGGAGGCTTTGCGCCCGTGGTAGCAGGATCTTTTTGCCTTCCTTCTCAAAACAGGCGATGCAATATGGGCCTTTGTCGCCCAACTTATACCCACCGTCCATTGGCTCAGGCTGCTCAGACGTGCGCGCTTCCAGCTTAGTTGTCAGATCTGCGTTTTTAGTCAGTAGGTCAGCCATCTTCTCTTTGAGCGCGACCACCTCGAGCTTTGCATCTGCTAGTTCGCCTTGTAGATCGGCCAGCAGCATCTTGAAATCAGCGTCTTTCAGTTTGTCGTTCAGATCGCGGAGCTTTTTGACGATCTCGATCGATAGTTGAATCGAAGAAACAAGGTCAGTCATATCTCATCCTCTTAATCGTATGGTATATGCCCGACAAGGGCGTATTTTGTGACGCAGCGCAGCCGGCCGAAAAAGGATGGCCAGGTTGTAACCCTGCCCTCCTGTACCAAGCGGTCGTTTCCCGTTTCTTGGGGCAGGTCGTTTGTGGGGCGACTGGTGGAGGTCAGATCTTTCCTCTCTCTTGGCGTTCAACGTTGCTGCTGCGCCGGTCTATAACTTCCTATCCTTTTCCCTTTATTGAAGCGATTGAGGATCATTGAAGGTATTGAAAAGCATTGAAGGGTACGTCGTGGCTTCAAGGAAGAGTTATCCACAGGCGCCTACGTGTTCTCAAGCTGGCGATGTTTCGGGCTCGATGATGACCTTTGTTATCTTGCGCTCAGCGCCCCACGCTGCAGGTAGCAGATCGAGCTTGTTCGCCTGCCTGATCCGTTGAACCCGCTCGAACGCGGAGCGGTTATTGTCACCGATGCGGGCCCATGCATCCTTGACACCGACATTCTTTGGATTGGCGACCCGGAAGCGCAGCCGGTATATGCCGGCAATCATTGCGCCATACCCACGAGGTACGATGGCTGCGTAGGTACCGTCAAGATGTCCGCCCTCGGTTGCAATCGGAGAACCACAGTCCCCGGCCGTGCGCGCGGTAGCGCTGCCGATCCCCTCCTCGCCTGCCGGCTTGTATCCGTGCTGGCTGCGGCAATCGAGCTCGTAATAAGGTTCGGCTTCTTGCGGTATTGCGCTGTACTGTTCGCCGCCGGCGAAGTGCTGCTTTTTCGCATCCCGGTTGAGAACCATCACCATTTCGTAAATAAGTCCGCCCGACTGCAGCGCCTCAAGCGCACGCCAGCATGGACCGCCTGCTTCCTTGTGCTTATCCCACCAATCGGCGCTTACCCTTTCACCCCAAGCGCGCCCAAAGATGCTGTTCTGGCCACCGCTGGCTACAGTTCCCGCACGTTTTGACCGAATCAGTCGTGCGTCACCACGAAGGTGCACATCATCGGCAACGGGTTCATAGCGCTCCCACGGCCCCTCATGAGGATCAATTCCACCCCATGCATCCATGGCGTTAGCTTGGTACAGCAACAAGAGCAGTCGCGCGGCAATGTCGCCAGCATTCTTCAGCTCCTTGAGCGGCAAAAACCCATTGATGCCGCTAACTAGGCTTGCACCGAACCATACGCGTTCTTCGAGCGGTTCGTCGAAGTCGGGCAATACGTAGCGGATCTTGGCGCGATCAACCGGGCCGTCAGGAAAAATCTCGCCCGTGTCGTTGGACCACGCATCCCTCGACCATACGATTGGTCCGCAATCGATGACAGGCGCCGACTTCTTCCCGGTCTGCAATCCCTGGCGACGCACGCGCATGGTTTGAAGTCGTGCGATCGCTCGCTTGATGGTGGTTTTGTTGCCGCCTGTGGCGGTGTTAACCGCTTTCACAGAGGCAGACGAAAGGCGGCCAGTAATGTCGGTATACCGGGCAAGCGTCAGATACGCGCAGATCTCGTACGCACTGGCCTTGTTTTCGATTAATGCGGCAAGCGCCGCTTTGGGGATACAAAAGGAACTCGGGCCGCGCGGCTCACCGGCGCTTTCAGGATCATGTTCTTGCATTCTCAGTCCCAAAAAGAAAAGAGGGGTGTCTGGACGACGCCCCTCTCACTGCCTCAGCGGTGCCCGTGGGGCGTTCGCTTGACTGGTACCCACGTACTGTTCGGCTTGGACGTGGGTGGCAACGGCCGATGTTCCGGTACTGTTGTGTAGTTATCCCGTAGACCGCCCCGGGGTCCCTGCTCTCGAAAAATACCGCCTTGGTTGCCAGTGTTCTGGCCCGGTTTCATGCCCATATAAACCTCCATAGGTTTGGGCGAGCTGCGACTTTGCGGGAAGTGCAACAGATCATCCCGTCCGGAGCGCGGTCGATTTCCGGGCCATCAAAAAACCACAATATATGGTGTTTTTTATGATTGCTAATACCAATTGTAGTACAAATTTATGGTGATATGTGTTTTTATACAGTGATCTCGACGCCACTTGATTTGGGGTCGCAAAGCGCCTCGACCTTAACGAGCGCGAAGAGCACTCTATGATGAATTGAATATATCTAGCTGCTAGATAGCTGTTATCTAGCAGCCTCATACACTTCAAGTGCCCGCTCCATCACTTCCACCAGCAACAGTCCCTCACGCTCGGCAATAGCCCGTATGCGCTCGTCAAACTCCGGGGTCACGCGCGTGGCGAACTGCACGGTGCGGTTTGACCGACGCAGCGATCGACCGTCTATCCGCATGTGGCCGCTAGGATGTGTGGCGGGCGCATGTTCCGGTGCCCGCAGGTTCGGACTCGCCTCTTCAGGCGGGGGAGGGGCTGGCAGTGTGCGCCGCTTGAGTTTGGACATATCGGCCATGAACTACTCCGTTACGCGGTCTATCAGGGATTGAATCAGGGCATCGGCACGAGTGTTTAGCGCCGTGTAGCGCGTCTCTGTGACCGCGTGACCGCCGTTCTGTGCCTTCCGGTATGCCGGGCGTTCAACAAGGCAGCCAGCCAGCACGGAATAGCCCGCCTCAACTAGGTACGCTCGCGCATCCGCTTCCTCTGCGTCGGTACCGATCCGGTTTAGAGCAAACGTCAGACGTTCGCGTGGGATGCCTGCCTTGATAAGCGCGTGGAACTCACGCACCGCGGGTCGCAGGTCATCCAGAGAAGCGCCAGTAGGCTGCACGACGAGATTAGCCGCCCGCGCAATGTCTAGGGTCGCTTGGCTGGTTCTCGCTGGCCCGTCGAGAATCAGAATATCGAAGTGTTCTGCCACAGCCAGTGCCTGAGCTGCGGTCCTGAACGATTCCACGGACACGACCGGCTCAATGCCGGCATCCATTCGCGTGCGGTGCCAGTCGACGGACGTTCCCTGCTGCGTGTCCAGATCCGCCACTTTCGTTTTCAAGCCACCCGCTGCCGCTTCTCGAGCCAGGGCCCGCGAGAGAGTACTTTTTCCAACGCCGCCCTTCTGGCTAACGAATGCAATAACCGACGCCATACGATTCCCCGATGGTTAAGGTAGTGGCATGATAGACAATAACTAGCAGCTAGATAGAAGCTATCTAGTATTAAAGCCCTGTCGGTTTTCGCGCATGGTTGGCGACGGCTGTAGCAACATAGGCTGGATAAGCAGTGCCCGTGGGACGCCGTACGGAAGAGGCAGAGAGCATGTCTTTGGATAAGAACCGGGCCGCTGTGCCAATAGACATGTGGATAGAACCGGGCCGCTGTGCCATAGACCGGGCCGCTGTGCCATTTAACCGGGCCGCTGTGCCAATAGAACCGGACCGCTGTGCCAATAGCACTCATCAAAGCCACGCCCAACAAGGATCCGCTCATATCTAAAACGAAGTAAAACGGGAAAACGTATTTAAAACGAGCGCGTCTGCAGTCGAAACAAGCTGAGAACCTCAATAAGTGCGGGCTCCGCCCGTCACTAACGACTACAAAAACAGCCAATCCAGTCAAACAAACGCGCTTCGCGCGGGGTCAACAACGTCTGTCAGTGCGTGAGCGCGGACATGAATCGCAATGCTATCGCTGAAAAGAAACAGTATCCTGGAAAAGATAGCCATGGAACGTTAGAGGCTACTTGTTCCATTGCGTCAATTGGAACACAATCGTAAAGCGTGCCAATAACCGGGAACCTGTTCCAATGAAGAAGACGCTGACCGCGAAGCCAAACAGCCAAACGTCCCTATCTAATCGTCAGGTAACAATGGCGAATGCCGTAACACGGGCCGCGCACGGGCTGAGCTTGCCTGAGAAGCGATTCATCGCCGCAGCACTGGCGAAGACCGATAGCACCGACGCGCGCGGACTTATGGATGAGCGAATGCAAACTGTGAAACTGTCCGCGATGGAATACGCAGAGACATTTGCAGTAACGTTGGATACGGCGTATGAGCAATTGCAGTCCGGGGCCGAAGCACTCCAACAGCCAAAGGTCGTCACTGAAACGCAGACGAGACGTGGAACCGTGCGTGAGGTTCGAAGCTGGGTCATTACCGGAAAATATGCAAAAGGCGAAGGTTCGGTAGAGGTTCGCTGGCATCCTGACTTGGTGCCATTCCTTTTCGGTTTGCGGAAGGAATTCACTACCTACAAGCTGAAGCACGCAGCCGCGTTCCGTTCAATCTATTCATGGCGTATTTTCGAGTGCCTGAAGTCATGGCAGGGCGCGGGCCGGTGGACGCCGACAATCACCGAGTTCCAAGACGCAATGGACGCAAGCCCAACCTACAGAGCAAACTTCAAAGCACTCCGCGAGCGCGTCATTGAGCCTGCAGTGAAGGAATTGCGCGAAAAAAACGGGTTAATTGTAGAGTGGGAGCCTGTGAAGTCCGGCCGCAAGGTCACTGGTCTGCGCTTCGAGTTCGCGCCCGATCCGCAAGGCACGCTGTTATTTTGAGCCATCGAGTTTCCCGCAAGACTGGACCGTCATCAGCGTAAAGGCTTACGCCCAGCGTCATCTGGTCAAGGCTATTTATAGGAGCGGCGCACGTTCCCGAAAATGAGTTTTAGCTATCTAGCTGCTAGATAGCTATTATGCACTCTGGCTACCCGAGCCGTACGTGTCGGCCACTGGCCCGTATGGCGTTCCGCTAGGTGCTGCATCCCTGTTATCGTCTGCTTCTCGCGGAGGGAACACGATACTGCTTGACGCTATTTTTGTAACGTGTAACGTTACACATATATAGACGGGAACCGAATGAACGTCATTTCTGATTGTGATTGCCGTCACCCGGGCGAACAGGTGCGACCCAAGATGGAAGCGCTAAAGCTGTCGGTGACAGCGACGGCCCAAGCGCTGGGCGTCACCCGCAAATGTCTGTCCGAGCTGCTGAACGGACGGTTTGGGGTGAGTCCCGAAATGGCACTGCGGTTGGCGGCAGGATTTCCGGACACAACGCCGGAGTTCTGGCTGGCTTTGCAGATGCAATGGGATCTACAGGCGGCCCGCAACAAGCTGGGCACGCTGGGCATCAAACCCCTCACGGAGAACAGTCGTCATGCTTGAAGGCAATTCGCCACCGCTGGCCATTGCGTCACGCGTCCTTGCGCCGGAAACGCTGTCCGCGCTGCGTCGCCATCCTTATCATCTGGCCGCGTGGCGCATCGCCGATCGCTGGGCCTTTGA